>NZ_JAKSYF010000141.1:0-902 GCF_022829745.1 Methylobacterium sp. E-016 | reverse complement strand
GCCACGACCTGCGCTTCGAGGTCACCGACACCGGCATCGGGATCAATTCGGCGCAGCAGGACCGGCTGTTCAAGCGCTTCAGCCAGGTCGACGGCTCGATCAGCCGGCGCTTCGGCGGCACCGGCCTCGGCCTGGTGATCTGCCGCCACCTGCTCTCGTTGATGGGCGGCGAGATCGGCGTGAGCAGCCGCGAGGGCGTCGGCTCGACCTTCTGGTTTACCCTCACGCTGCCGCCGGGCGAGGAGACCGGGGTCGCGGCGGCAACGTCCGCGGCTCCGGCCACGGACCCCGCCGGACGCGCCGTCCGGCTGCTTCTCGCCGAGGACGTGCCGCTCAACCAGGAGCTCGCCTGCGCGGTGCTCGAGGCGCAGGGCTACGTGGTAGACGTGGTCGAGGACGGCGCCGAGGCGATCGTCGCGGTCGAGGCGGCGCTGAAGCAGGGCAGGGCCTACGACCTCGTGCTGATGGACGTGCAGATGCCGGTGATGGACGGCCTGACCGCGACGCGCCACATCCGCGCGCTGGCGTCGCCGGCCCGCGAGATCCCGATCGTGGCGATGACCGCCAACGTGCTGCCGAAGCAGATCGAGGACCTGCGCGCGGCCGGGATGGACGACCATGTCGGCAAGCCGTTCCGGCGCGCCGACCTCTACGCCACCATCGCGCGCTGGACCGGGCCGCCGCGCGAGGCCCGCCCGGCCGCCCCGATCCCGGCGCCGGACGGCGCTAACGCGGTGCTCGTGCCGGCGGTGTTCGACGCCCTCAAGGACGGCTTCGGGCCGGAGCGCGCGGCGACCCTGCCCGACCTGATGGGCAGCGAGCTGCTCGACCGCTTCCGCGCCGACGAGGACGACCGGGTCCAGGGCCGCCACGGCGCGCACGCCGTGGTCTCGGCCTCCGTC